>NZ_CM132929.1:1340000-1342500 GCF_054031195.1 Algorimicrobium bowmanii | reverse complement strand
AAGCTCTTCTCTGTTACCGTTCGACTTGCATGTGTTAAGCCTGCCGCTAGCGTTCATCCTGAGCCAGGATCAAACTCTTCATCGTTAATTCTTAAATATTATTTAACAACTAATCGAAATAGTTTTTTATCTATACTCAAAATGGTTTATTCTCTTTTGTTTGATTAAATCGTTTCCAATTTAATCTTACGCTGTCAATTCAATATGTTTATGAACTTTTTTCTCTGTTTCTCTTAAGGCGTTTATCTCTTAAGCGGGTGCAAATATAATTACCTTTTATTTAACTCGCAAACTTTTATTTAAAAAATATTTAAAAATTTCTTAACCTTAAAGTTGATCTATTTTCCTCTTGAACTTTCTAAGAACGTTACCGTTTTTAGCGGCTGCAAATATACAACCCTTTTTTTCCTTTATACAAGCTTTTTTTAACCTTATTTCTGTTTTATTTTTTATTAGCTACTAACCAGGTACTTACAAATAATGTTTTTTATGAAAGATATACTAAAACTGAGTATTAGCTCCTTTTTCAAAGCTATATCATCTTGATATAAATCAGGAAATACAAGCTAAAACATTCGTCCGTTTGGAATTTCAACTTAAAATGGGTGATTTTTTTTATCATACTTATAGACTATAATACTTAAAACATCTTTTGAATCCAGTAATTATGATATGAATACATTATAAAACAACAACATTATTCTTCTAAAATGATCCGGAAGTTAAGAGCAAAGAAAATTAATCTATCATATTAAAGGCAATAAAATGGTTGACATGCAATTAAGCAATGCAAAATTACAGGATCGCGGAATAAAAATGATCATGACCAGTTTAGATCTTACGTATGCTAAAGCAGAAGCTTTATTAACTACTCATAAAAATGTTAGAACAGCAATAGAAAATTATACCGATGGAACCAGAAACAAAACGAACAAATAAAGACATACTATATAAAGGCTTAAAAAAAATGGGGATTTCCTTACTTTGTATGTTTATAGGTCCTAGTTTATTACATGTTGCTTTTACAAATCAAGAAAAACCCTTATACCTTGCCTTGTTAATTCTAGGATTAGTTATTGGAGTATTAGCAATAGTATTCGCTTTTAAAGGCCTACAAACAATAATGAAAAGTATGTTTGATTAACAGACTGTATTAACCAGAAGTAAAAAGCGCATCATGCGCTTTTTTTTGGTCCTTATTATAAGGATTGGGGTTGTTAAATAGAAGACAAAAAAAAATCCTGACTCATAAATGAATCAGGATTAAAAAAGGCGGCGACCTACTCTCCCACGAGATGCAGTACCATCGGCGCTAACGGGCTTAACTACTCTGTTCGGAATGGTAAGAGGTGAGCCCCGTCGCTATAACCACCTTAAGTTATAGCTTCAGTAACATAATATTACTTCAGCGTCCCATATATATGGAACAAATATTTTAACATATTGAAAAAATTACATGAATTGTGTTGTAAACGTTTATAAAAAAACAGGCGTACAATAAGCCTATGGGTTATTAGTACTACTCGGCTATGACATTACTGCCTTTACACCTATAGCCTATCAACGTGGTCATCTCCCACGACCCTTTAAAGAAATCTCATCTTGTGGTGGGTTTCGCGCTTATATGCTTTCAGCGCTTATCCCTTCCAAACGTAGCTACTCTGCAATGCTCCTGGCGGAACAACAGATACACCAGAGGTTTGTCCAACTCGGTCCTCTCGTACTAGAGTCAGATCCACTCAAATTTCTAACGCCCACAGTAGATAGAGACCGAACTGTCTCACGACGTTCTGAACCCAGCTCGCGTGCCACTTTAATGGGCGAACAGCCCAACCCTTGGGACCTTCTCCAGCCCCAGGATGTGACGAGCCGACATCGAGGTGCCAAACCCCCCCGTCGATGTGAGCTCTTGGGGGAGATCAGCCTGTTATCCCCGGAGTACCTTTTATCCTTTGAGCGATGGCCCTTCCATGCGGAACCACCGGATCACTATGCTCTACTTTCGTACCTGATCGACCTGTATGTCTCTCAGTCAAGCTCCCTTATGCCATTGCACTCTACGCACGGTTACCAAGCGTGCTGAGGGAACCTTTAGAAGCCTCCGTTACTCTTTTGGAGGCGACCACCCCAGTCAAACTACCCACCAAGCACTGTCCCTTCAGATGAAGGTTAGACTCTAGATAAGCAAAGGGTGGTATTTCAACAATGACTCCACAACGCCTAGCGACGCCGCTTCAAAGTCTCCCACCTATCCTACACATTACTTATCCAAAGCCAATACTAAGCTATAGTAAAGGTTCACGGGGTCTTTTCGTCCCACTGCGGGTAATCGGCATCTTCACCGATACTACAATTTCACCGAGCTCATGGTTGAGACAGTGTCCAGATCGTTGCACCATTCGTGCAGGTCGGAACTTACCCGACAAGGAATTTCGCTACCTTAGGACCGTTATAGTTACGGCCGCCGTTTACTGGGGCTTCATTTCAGATCTTCGCCGAA